>NZ_CP045144.1:2192500-2215000 GCF_009223885.1 Ancylobacter sp. TS-1 | reverse complement strand
AGGTTAAGAGGAGAGGTGCAAGCTTTGAATCGAAGCCCCGGTAAACGGCGGCCGTAACTATAACGGTCCTAAGGTAGCGAAATTCCTTGTCGGGTAAGTTCCGACCTGCACGAATGGCGTAATGACTTCCCCGCTGTCTCCAGCATAGACTCAGTGAAATTGAATTCCCCGTGAAGATGCGGGGTTCCTGCGGTCAGACGGAAAGACCCCGTGCACCTTTACTGCAACTTTGCACTGGCATTCGTGTCGGTATGTGTAGGATAGGTGGTAGACTTTGAAGCGAGGGCGCCAGCTCTCGTGGAGTCACCCTTGAAATACCACCCTTATAGATATGGATGTCTAACCGCGACCCGTTATCCGGGTCCGGGACATTGCATGGTGGGCAGTTTGACTGGGGCGGTCGCCTCCCAAAGAGTAACGGAGGCGCGCGATGGTGGGCTCAGACCGGTCGGAAATCGGTCGTCGAGTGCAATGGCATAAGCCCGCCTGACTGTGAGACTGACAAGTCGAACAGAGTCGAAAGACGGCCATAGTGATCCGGTGGTCCCACGTGGACGGGCCATCGCTCAACGAATAAAAGGTACGCCGGGGATAACAGGCTGATGATGCCCAAGAGTCCATATCGACGGCATCGTTTGGCACCTCGATGTCGGCTCATCACATCCTGGGGCTGGAGCAGGTCCCAAGGGTTCGGCTGTTCGCCGATTAAAGTGGTACGTGAGCTGGGTTCAGAACGTCGTGAGACAGTTCGGTCCCTATCTGCCGTGGGTGTAGGAATATTGAGAGGATTTGTCCCTAGTACGAGAGGACCGGGATGAACGTACCTCTGGTGGAGCTGTTGTGGCGCCAGCCGCAGTGCAGCGTAGCTATGTACGGACGGGATAACCGCTGAAAGCATCTAAGCGGGAAACCCACCTCAAAACGAGTATTCCCTCGAGAACCGTGGAAGACGACCACGTTGATAGGCCGGGTGTGTAAGTGTGGTGACACATTGAGCTTACCGGTACTAATCGTTCGATTGGCTTGATCGTTCTCATCCTCGATATCCACTCAGGTGGATCGATGAATAAAGACCAGATTTGCTTCGCTTCATTGCTGTCCTTTGCCGGCCTGGTGGCTATTGCGAGGAGCCTGAACCCGATCCCATCCCGAACTCGGCCGTTAAACTCCTCTGCGCCGATGGTACTATGTCTCAAGACCTGGGAGAGTAGGTCGCTGCCAGGCCTGCAAAGAACAGCAATTGCTTCGTCACGAACAAACATAAAAGCGCCGCCGCAGGGTAAAACCCGCGGCGGCGCTTTTATGCGTCAATACAGCCCAATCCGCTCCGACGCGCAGCTGCACAAAGCCGGTATCTAAATACCCTTTGCGGCCTGCTCATCCTCGACAGTTTCGGTTGCGGCGACGGTCGGAAACGGCTCATCATATCGGCGGAAGTGCCGGAACCGGCAGGTTGGCGCCCCTGCGCTCGCCTCGCAGGAAGCCGAGCGAAGAACGACCCTCCCTGTCGAGCCATCGGCTTCCCGGCCGGTGCGCGAGCGCAAGGACCCCGAGCATGACCGATACCGTTCTGATCTCCGGCGCCGGTCCGGTCGGGCTGACCATGGCGCTCGAACTGGCGCGCTATGGCGTGCCGGTGCGGCTGATCGACAAGATGGCCGCGCGCGAGAAGACCTCCCGCGCCGTGGCCCTGTGGCCGCGCACCCTCGAACTGCTGGAGCGATCGGGCGGGCTTTCCGCCGAGCTGGTGGCGCTGGGCAACCGCGTGACGGTCGCCAACATCTTCGCCGGCACGGCGGAGATCGCGCGGGTCGAGTTCAAGGACATCGCCACGCCCTATCCCTTCGTGCTGATGCTGCCGCAGAGCGAGACTGAGCGCGTGCTGGTCCGCCATCTGGAGGCGCGCGGCGTCGTGGCGGAACTCGGCGTCGAACTGGCCGGCTTCGAGCCGGATGCCACGGGCGTCACCGCCACGCTGCGCCATGCCGACGGACGCGAGGAAACCGGCCGTTTCAGTGCGCTGATCGGCTGCGACGGCGCCCACAGCCCGATCCGCCACCGGCTCGGCCTCAGCTTCGAGGGCGATACGCTCGGCAGCGACTGGGCGCAGGGCGACTTCCACATCAACGGCGTGCCCTTCCCGCCGAACGAATTCGCGACCTGGTGGCACGAGGAGGGCCCGGCCGTGCTGTTCCCGCTCGGCGGCAACCGCTACCGGCTGATTCTCGGCGTGGGGCAATCCGCCGGCGATGTCCCGCCGCCGCCCCCGCTTGCGACGTTCCAGTCCATTCTGGATCGGCGCGGCCCCGGCGGAATGCAGATCACCGACACGGTGTGGACCACCTCCTTCCGCATCAATGAGCGGCAGGTGAACAGCTACCGGGTCGGGCGGGTGTTTCTCGCCGGCGATTCGGCCCATGTGCACAGCCCCGCCGGCGGACAGGGCATGAACACGGGCATGCAGGACGCGGTGAATCTCGCCTGGAAGCTGGCGCTCGTGCTGCGCGGGCTTTCGACGTCCCCGCTGCTGCTCGACAGCTACGATCCCGAGCGCCGCGCCGTGGGGGCGCAGGTCATCGCCTCCGCCGGCCGGCTTACGCGCGTGGCGACGATGAAGAACCCGGTGCTGCGCCACATCCGCAACGCGGTGATGCATGTCCTGCTCGGTGTGCCAGCGGTGCAGCACACGCTCGAGGGTGAGCTCGCCGAAACCTCGGTTCATTACGAGGACAGTCCGCTCAACGGCGTGTCCTGGCAGGCCGGTGCGCGCGCCGGTGGGCGCATGGTGCCGCTGGCCGGCGAGATCCCCTATGGGGCGGGCGACACGCCCCGCTTCACCCTGCGGGCGGGGGCCTCGGCCGGCGCGGCGCCGGCCGTGCTGAGGGACCTGCCGGTGGAGCCGGAGATCCGCTCGAACGCGGTCGCCACCGGCATCGAGCTGGTCCGGCCCGATGGCTATCTCGCCCTTTCGGCCGCCGATGGCGAGTGGGGCCAGGTGGTCGCCTATCTCGAACAGATCTTCCCATACCACGAGAGCGGGCAGGCTCCGGTCGCCGCAACGTGACCGCCCGGGCCTCGCGTCTTCGGGAAAAGAAAAAGGCGCCCCGCTTTTCGTGCGGGGCGCCGAGTGTCGGCGTCGGGAAAGACGAAGACCCGTTCGCGGCGGGCTGCCGTCACGCCTGAAGGGAGTGAGCGCTCACGCGCCCTTCTTGAACTTCGCCGCTTCTTCCGAACCGCCGGTGGCATTGCCCTTGGAATAGGAATGCGCGCCGACGCCGGCGAGGCTGCCACCCTGCACGATGAGATACTCGTCGCGAATCGGGCGACCCTCGAAGAAGCACTCCAGGATCTCGCGCGTGCCGGCGGCATAGCGGGTCTGGGCGGTGAGCGAGGTGCCGGACATGTGCGGGGTCATGCCGTTCCAGGCCATGGTGCGCCAGGGATGATCGGCAGGGGCGGGCTGCGGGAACCACACATCGCCGGCATAGCCGGCCAGCTGGCCGTTCTCGAGGGCGCGGGCCACCGCGTCGCGATCGCACAGCTTGCCGCGGGCGGTGTTGACGATGTAGGCGCCGCGCTTGAACAGCTTCAGCGTCTCATCATTGATCATGTGCTCGGTTTCGGGGTGCAGCGGACAGTTGAGCGTCACCACGTCGCAATGCGGGTACATTTCCTCGCGCGAGGCGTGCCAGGTGAGGTTCAGTTCCTTCTCGACCGATTCCGGCAGGCGGTGCCGGTCGGTGTAGTGCAGCTTCACGTCGAAGGGCGCGAGGCGGCGCAGCACGGCGAGGCCGATGCGGCCGGCAGCGACGGTGCCGACGCTCATGGCTTCGAGGTCGTAGGAGTGCTTCACGCAGTCGGCTATGTTCCAGCCGCCCTTGCGCGCCCAGTCATGCGCGGGGAGATAGTTGCGCACCAGGCCGAGGATCATCATCACCACGTGCTCGGCGACGCTGATCGAATTGCAGTAGGTGACTTCGGCGACGGTGATGTTGCGGTTGATCGCCGCCTCGAGGTCGACATGGTCGGAGCCGATGCCGGCGGTCAGCGCCAGCTTGAGGTTCTTCGCCTTGGCGATGCGCTCGGGCGTGAGATAGGCCGGCCAGAAGGGCTGGGAAATCACGATGTCGGCGTCGGGGAGTTCCTTCTCGAACACCGAATCGGGGCCGTCCTTGTCGGAGGTCACGACCAGCGTGTGGCCGTTCGATTCCAGATATTTGCGCAGGCCGAGCTCGCCGGAGACCGAGCCGAGCATGGTGCCGGGCACGAAGTCGATGGCCTTCGGCGTCGGCAGGGTCTGGCCGCCCGGGTAGTGATCGATCTTCGGCAGGTCGTCGCGGGCATAGGTCTTGGGGTAGCCGTCGATCGGATCGTCGTAAAGAACGCACAGAACCTTCGCCATGGTGGCGTCTCCTCATTCCCAAGTGTGAGCGGGAACGCTCCCGCCGCCGCGTGGCGGCAGAGGGCCAGGCGCCGGAACTGCCCGGCGCGCCTTCTGCTTTTCAGGGTGCCTTGGCCGCGCGGTGCGGCGGGCGTTCTCCGTGCCGGCCTGGCGAGCGGACTGCATGCCGCTGCTTCGCTGCCGACCCTTGAAAGGTGGGGGCAAGGCGCCGCCGGTTCAAATTGAAAGGGACGAAGAATTGATAGATGCGGGCAATGGATCGCGCGCTCAGATCAGGCCCTTTTCCTGCGGCCTCTCGCGCACCAGCTCGCGGGCGAGCTTGAGCAGCGCGCCCGCCACCGGGGAGAGCGGGTCGCGGTCGGAGAGCACGAGGCCGATGGGCTGGACATGGACCGGCTCGACGAGCGGGATCGCGACGAGGTCGGCGGGGTCGCCGAGGCCGCGGAAGCTCGCCTCCGGCACGATGCTGGTCCACGGCCCGCGCCGGACGAAGGACCACACGCCCATGAAGGAGTTGGTTTCGATAGCCGGCTTCGAGACGAGGCCGGCAGCCGCCATCACATGGTCGATGATCCGGCGGTTCTGCATGTCGGGCGTGAGCAGGCAGAGCGGCTGCGTCGCGGCCTCGGCCCAGCGCAGGCTGCGTCGGCGCGCCAGCGGCTCGTCCGGGCGGGTGATGAAGACGTAGCGCTCCATATAGAGATCGAGCCGGCGCACGCGGTTGAGCGGCTCGTTGTCGAGATAGGTGATGCCGGCGTCGAGTTCGAGTTCGTCGAGCCCGCGCTGGATCGCCGCCGAGCTCAAGGTGAGCATCTGCACTTTCACATCGGGGTTGCGCAGGCGGAACGGGCCGAGGAGGGCGGGCGCGGCCGCCGTGGCGGCGGGGATGGCGCCGACCCGCAGCGTGCCGCTGAGCCTTCCGCCGGTTTCCGTGCGCTCCTGCTTGAGGCTCTCATAGTCGGCGGCGATCTGCCGGGCCCAGCCGAGCACGCGCTCGCCCTCGACGGTGAAGCCGAGAAAGCGATGGCCGCGCACCACGATCGGCACGCCGAGTTCCTGTTCCAGCTTGCGGATGCCGGCCGAGAGAGTGGGCTGCGTCACATGGCAGGCTTCGGCGGCACGGCCGAAATGCTTCTCGCGCGCCAGCGCGACCAGATAATGCATCTGCCGGACAAACATGCACGTGTCCCGTCCTGCGCCGCCCGGTCGGGGCGGCTCTCTCTATTTCCCTTCGGATATAGCAGACATATAGGCGGCGATGCGGCGGTGAAAGGCCGCCGGCTTCTCCGCGAAGAGGCGGGCGTGCAGCCGCAGTGCGGCGGCGGCGAGCCGCTGCTGGCGGGCGCGGGCCGCCGCGATCAGCGGCGCTCGCCAGGCATGGCGGGCGCGGGCCGGCGGCGGGCGCGCCTTGATGTGCCCTATCAAAACGGAGAGGTCCTGATGCTTGCCGAGCCGGTCGCGCAGGCGCTGCAACTCGGACACCCAGGCCGTGCCGAGCGCCGGCCAGGCCGGCGTCATCAACTCCATCTGGTAGCGCTGCGCCACCACGGCCTTGCGCAGTTCATGCAGGCCGTCCTCGTCGGCGGGGTCGAGCTTGCGGGCCATGCGGCGTGCGCGGGCATATTCGGCCACCAGTGCGCGCAGCAGCATCTTGTCGGAGAGGGCGCCGCCGAGCGCCGGCAGCGCGGCGACGAACTGGCCGAGCAGCAGTTCCAGTTCGGCGCGGTGCGGCGTCAGGCCGGCTTCGGCTTCCTCCCGGCCGCCCGTCGCCACCTTGCCGCGCCGGGGAGGCGCGGGTGCGAGTGCGCGTCCGGCCGCCCCGCGCAGGGCGGGCGCCAGCCCTCCCTTGGCGACGAGATCGTCCAGCGCGTCGCGCCGCGCGGCGTCGTCCCGGGCATGGGCCAGCCGCCGCGCCGCTTCCGCCAGCGCGCCGCGAAGCTCGCGGGCACGCGCCGCCACGGCCGCGTCCGGGGCGTGCTGGACGAGGCGCAGCAAAGCCCGCAACTGCTTGAAGGATTTACGCAGTTCATGCACCGCCTTCACCGGGTCGGCGATGCCGAGGGCGGCCGCCGCGTCGGCGACGGCGCGGGTCAGCGCGGCGTCCAGCAATCCTTCCGGGCGGTGCGCAACGGGGAACCCGGCATCGTCGCCGTGTGGAGGCCGGCTTTCGTGCATGGAAAATTCCTTCGGCGTTCCAGACGTTTATCGGAGTTTTCCCCGCTCGCCGCGACGATCGGATGACAAATCTAACCCGTGCCCCTTTCATTTGGCCATGCGGATTGCTAAATACCCCCTCGTCGGCGGACCCTAGCGGTTCGACAAGCCGGCTCTGACGCGGGGTGGAGCAGCCCGGTAGCTCGTCAGGCTCATAACCTGAAGGCCGCAGGTTCAAATCCTGCCCCCGCAACCAGCACTACAAACAAACCCGCAGCCTCGGCTGCGGGTTTTGTTTTTCTGCCGGTCTTTCCGATTGCTTGGCGCTCGGTCCATTCGAGGATGGTGCGCAGTTCTTTGCAACGGACGCCACCTCTCTGCGCGGGCTATCATAGCAGGCGAACGCCCAGAGCATGGCGCTGCCGACCAGCAGCAGCGGATCCTGCGAGAACAGCTTGACGGCGGTCAGCGCGTAGGCTGCGGCGACCATCGTACCGAGCAACCGGAACGATCCCTTGGCGAGTGCTGCTCCCGTTGAGGACCGGGTCAGCAGTCAGACCGTCAGTATAGCCCATTGCGGCTCCTGAAGTTCGAGCCAGTAAGCAAGCGCAAGGGCGGTGATGGCGGCGGCGGCGAGACGCGCGGCGAATGCGATGTTGCGCCAGTTCGGGGTGACGAGATCTTCAGGTTCGCGTGGGCGAATCAGTGCGTGACTCAGTGGCACCCCGGCACCTGCCTTGGACGCTGAGAGGCGTGAGGGCCAGTATAGTAATCCGGTCCCGCATGCACAGGTCGCCCTGAGGCACGATACCCGACATCCGGGGCGCGCCCCGTAGGATGATTCTCCGTCTACCCGGCTGCGGCGCGGTGGGTCCTCAGCTTGACCGGGATCGACTTGTAGCTCGGCACGCCGCATTGACGGTCATCGCCTGCTGCGTTCCGGCCCGCAGGTCGCGCTCCGTGCGCCCGAGACAGGGCCTCCATTTCGTTGCGGACGGCCTGAGCCACCGCGGCTAGCGCTTCCCATCCGCCAGCCGGGCCGGAAAAAAGCTTCACTCCTTGGGGAGAGTTCTCGGACATCAGCGCCCCTCACTTTGTTCCACAGGGGCTGGCAAGGACGTATGATTTCCGCCCCGTCCATGAGGTCAATTAGGGCGCAAATGTGCGACGGGTCGGTATCCCATATGGGAGATGGACGACAGCCGTCGCGTGCGGCACTACAAAATCCAGTAAAATACCAAGCCCTTGGGCATTTTGGCTCCATCACTTGTGCGGCATCGATATTGAGGCCGTTGAAGCGTGGAGGCGGTCACCGCCCAGCGTCTGCCGTTGTCTCGCCATTGATTTTCCCCAATCGGCGCCCTGCGGCACGATGAATTTCATCGCCATTCGTGCTTTCCTGCGGCAGGGTTTCGGGCTGAGGACTGTGGGTGAAGCGCCGGGCACGGCAGAGCGTGCGTCGGTCGCAAGGGGGTCTGATTGAAACCGAGCGCAATTGTCGGACTGCTCGCCGCGGCCCTGCCGGGAGCCGCTTTCGCCGACAGCTTCCTTGAGCCGGCGGGGCCGATCGCGTCGGGGCAGCTCTCGCATTTCGGTGTCATCAGCGCGCTGATGCTCATCGTCATCGTGCCGATGTTCGTCGCGCTGCCGATCGTGCTGTACCGCTACCGCCGGGGCGGCAAGGGCACCTATCGGCCGGACTGGGAGTTCAACTGGGGCCTCGAACTGCTGATCTGGGGCGTCCCGGTCGTGCTGGTGGTGGCGCTCGGCACGGCCCTGTGGCGGCAGACGATCGTGGGCGATCCCTACCGCGCTCTCGGCCCCGACCCTCTGGTGGTCGAGGTGGTGGCGCTGGACTGGAAATTCCTGTTCCTCTACCCCGAGCAGGGCGTGGCGACGCTCGATCTGCTCGCCTTGCCCGAGGACCGGCCGGTCACCCTGAAACTGACCAGCGGCACGGTGATGCAGTCCTTCATCGTTCCGAGCCTCGCGGGGCAGATCTACGCGATGGCGGGCATGCAGACGCAGCTTAACCTGGTGGCCGAGGAGACCGGCGACTTCACCGGGCGCAACACCCAGTATAACGGCCTCGGCTTCGCCACCCAGTCCTTCACCGCCCGGGTGATGAGCGCGGATGCCTTCGCGAGCTGGGTCGAGACGACGAAAGCGCAGGGAAGCGCGCTCGATGCCGACGGCTACGCGAGACTGCTTCCGTCCTCGGTGGTCAGCGCGCCGGTGCTCTACAGCCAGTTCACCCCGGGCCTGTTCGACCAGGTGATGGCGGGCTTCGCGCCCGGCATGTTCCAGAACCACGGCCATGCGGGAATGCCCGCGCCGCCCGCGCCCCACCAGGGCCATGACCATACGCCGGAGGCCGCGCAATGAACTGGGAGCTGATATTCGGCCAGATCAAATGGACCTCCTTCGTCTTCGCCGGGATGATCGAGAACCCTTCGCTCAGCGAGGCCATCGCCTCGGGCGCCGGGTCGATCGCGGTACTGGGCGCCCTCGCCACCGTCATCCTGCTGACGGTCAAGGGCTGGTGGGTGCCGCTGTGGCGTGACTGGCTGACCAGCGTCGACCACAAGAAGGTCGGCATCATGTACATCGCCATCGCGCTGGTGATGTTCGCCCGCGCGGTGATCGAGGCGGCGCTGATGCGCGCCCAGCAGCTCGCCGCCACGGAGGGCGCCGGCTTCCTGTCGGCGGATCATTTCGGGCAGCTGTTCAGCACCCACGGCACGATCATGATCTTCTTCGTGGCGATGCCGTTCATCACCGGACTGATGAACTACGTCATGCCGCTCCAGATCGGCGCCCGCGACGTCTCGTTCCCGCTGCTCAACGCCATTTCGCTGATGCTGACCATGGCCGGCGCGATCCTCATCATGGTCTCGCTGGTGGTCGGCCAGTTCTCCACCGGCGGCTGGAGCGCCTATCCGCCCTTCACCGGCATCGAGTTCAGCCCGGGCGAGGGGGTCGACTACTGGATCTGGGCGGTGTCGCTGGGCTCCATCGGCTCGACGCTGACGGGCCTGAACTTCGCCGTGACGATCTACAAGAAGCGCTGCCCCGGCATGACGCTGTTCCGCATGCCGCTGTTCACCTGGACGACGCTGTGCACGTCGATCCTGATGATCTTCGCCATGGCGCCGCTGACCGCCGCGACGGTCATGCTTGCCCTCGACCGCTATGCCGGCTTCCATTTCTTCACGAATGGCGACGGCGGCAACATGATGAACTACGCCAATTTGTTCTGGCTGTTCGGCCACCCTGAAGTCTACATCCTGATCCTGCCGGCCTTCGGCGTCTGGTCCGAGGTGGTCGCCACCTTCTCCAGCAAGCGCATCTATGGCTACACCTCGCTGGTCTACGCCACCATGTGCATCGCCGTGCTGTCCTTCGCGGTGTGGCTGCACCACTTCTTCACCATGGGCCAGAGCGCCAATGTGAACGCCATCTTCGGCATCGCCACCATGATCATCGGCGTGCCGACGGGCGTGAAGGTCTATGACTGGCTGCTGACCATGGTGGGCGGGCGCATCCGCTTCTCCACGGCGATGCTGTACCACATCAACTTCCTGCTCACCTTCATCCTCGGCGGCATGACGGGCGTGCTGCTCGCCAATCCCGGCGTCGATTTCCAGGTTCACAACACGCTGTTCCTGGTGGCGCATTTCCACAACATGATCATTCCCGGCGTGCTGTTCGGCATGTTCGCGGCGGTGCAGTTCTGGTTCCCGAAGGTGTTCGGGTTCCGCCTGCACGAGGGGCTGGGCCGGGCCTCGTTCTGGTGCTTCGCGCCGGGCTTCCTGCTGGCGTTCTTCCCGCTCTACTGGCTCGGCATGATGGGCGCGACGCGCCGCACCTATATGTGGTCGGAGCCCGCCTACCTGCCCTGGCTCGCCCTCGCCATGCTCGGCGCCGCGCTCATCCTGGCCGGCTTCGCGCTGATGGTGATGCAGATCGTGGTCTCGGTGCGCCAGCGCGCGCAACTCGCCGCCCCGCTGGGCGACCCGTGGGACGGGCGCGCGCTTGAGTGGTCGATTCCCTCCCCGCCACCGGCGTGGAACTTCGCCGTTCTGCCCGCAGTGTCCTCGCAGGACCCCTTCTACGAGGCCAAGAAGGCCGGCATCGCCTACCGCTCGCCGACGACCTATGAGGACATCGAGGTGCCGCGCAACACAGCGACGGCACCGTTGATCGGCCTGTTCGCCTGCGCCTGGGCCTTCGCCCTGGTCTGGCACATCTGGTGGCTGGTGATCGCTTCCTTCGTGCTGATCTGGGTCGTGGTTATCGCCCGCTCCTTCGCGACCGACACGGAAGAGACCATTCCCGCCGCGACGGTGAAGGCGGCGAACGAGGCGTTCCTCGCCGCCGCCCGCGCCGCGCCGGGCGTGAGCCGCGACCGCGAGATGACATCCGAGAACCGGGGCCGGGCGCTTCCGGAATCGCTGGAGGGCCGCTCCGGGGCCATCTCCACCGGCCCCGCCGTGGAGGTGCTGTCATGAGCCTGTCAGAACGCCTTCACCCCGGCGTCAACCTCGCCGGCACCGATCCCGAAAGCCATGTGGCGGCCGAAGAAGTTCTTTTCGGCTTCTGGATCTTCCTGATGAGCGATCTGGTGCTGTTCGCAGTGCTGTTCGCGACCTATGCGGCGATGAGCGTGCAGGGCATCGCCGAAGGCCCCCGGCCGGCGGAGGTCTTCGACCTAACCGCCGCCTTCCTGGAGACGCTGCTGCTGCTGTTCTCCAGCTTCGCCTTCGGCTTCGCCATGCTGGAGATGAAATATCGCGAAAACCGGCGCGGCGTACTGGTGTGGCTCCTCCTCACCGGCGTACTCGGTGCGGCTTTCGTCGGCATGGAGCTGCACGACTACTATGTGATGATCACGGAACACGCGGCGCCGCCGCAGGCCAGCGGTTTCCTCTCCGCCTATTACCTGCTCACCGGTACCCACGCCCTGCACGTGTCGTCGGGGCTGGTGTGGATGGCGATCATGGCGGTGCAGATTGCGGTCCTCGGCTTCAGCACGCCGGTGAAGCTGCGGCTGATGCGGCTCGCACTGTTCTGGCACATGCTCGACGTGGTCTGGATCGGCATCTTCACCTTCGTCTACCTGTTCGGGGTCGCGTCATGAGCAACCGGATTCCCGCCGACATGCCGCCCAGCGAGATTGAGGATGAGGGCCGCGAGCGCCGCTCCTATGTGGTCGGCCTCGTCCTGGCGCTGGTGCTGACGACGGGCGCCTTCGCGGTGGTATGGCTGGAGCTTCTCAGCGGAGGTGCCGCGCTCGCCGCGCTGGGCCTGCTCGCCCTGATCCAGGCGGTGGTGCATCTGCGCTACTTCCTGCACATCGACCTCCAGCGCTCGCATCGGGACGACCTGCTGCTGATCCTGTTCACCGTGTTGATCCTGCTCATCATGGTGTCCGGCACCATCTGGATTCTCTACGACCAGCACATCCGCATGATGCCCTGACGGACGGCCCGGCCGACGGGGCGCATGGGGACGATACGTCGAGCAGTCGATGAGAATCACGTCGGCCTATCTGAAGACGAAGGTGGCGGGCGACACGGTCGCTCAAGCGTTTGATGCAATGGCTCAACAGCTGTCAGGGCAATGCTCATACCGGGGCCATACCCTTGCACCGCCATTTCTAGCGAGTGTCGGCATCGGTGGCTGCGCACCCCCCGCAACCACTGATACCGACAAACCCGCAGCCCTGGCTGCGGGTTTTGTTGTTTTAGCCGTCTTTCCAAGAGCTTGACGTCGCGTCGGATCTTTCTTCCGAAAACGGGACCGTTTGAAGCTGGCGTTTTCCGCACCAGTGATCGCTAGGCGAAGAGGAGCGGCGGACGGTAGAGGCGTCGACGTTTCCGACGCGCAGGTGGTGTTGATCCCGAAGCAGGGAACGGACGGCGTGCCGGCGCTCGAATTTACCGTCCGTAATTCTTTAAAAATCTAATGATCTTGTAATATCGCTACCAGAGTCACATATTAATCAGGTCGATAAACGGCAAGATGAACGTCTGTCTCGCGAATGCTTTTTCGGGTCATTTTGTTCCTTTTTCCTGAAAATGCGATTTCGACTGCCTGCGTTTTCGCAGGCAAGCTAGACTTATAATCACGAAAGGGTTTCCCATGACCACGGGAACCGTAAAATGGTTCAATGCCCAGAAGGGCTTTGGATTCATCGCCCCGGATGACGGCGGCAGCGACGCGTTCGTTCATATCAGTGCCGTGGAGCGTGCCGGTATGAGCGACCTGCGCGAAGGTCAGAAGGTGGGCTTCGAGCTCGTCACGGACCAGAGAAGCGGCAAGATGACCGCCGACAAGCTCCAGTCACTGGCCTGATTGCCTGAAGCCGGCGTCTCCGAATTCCGGAGTTTGCCGGGAGTGCATCGCCGGACCGGCCGACCACGGATGTACTGGCGGCCTGGATGAACGATGCCCAAGCGATCGGAGGCGCCCGGCGCCTATACGCCCCGCACCTCACCGAGGCTGCGGGGCTTTTCGTTCTGCCGGTGCCGTCAACGCGACATGGAGGACACGATCATGGCCAAGGGCCAGATGCGCAGTAATCGGGAAGCGAAGAAGCCGAAGAAGATCAGGGAGCCCGACGCTCCTGCCCCCATTCTCGGCAAGGGCCTGTTCGCCTCGATTCGTCTTCCCGGCAAGAAGGGTTGAGGTGACACCATGGCCTTCCGAACCCGTGAAACCACAGTCACGTTCACCCGGCCTTTCGAGCTGCGCGCGCTCGACGGTCCGCAACCTGCGGGCACCTATCGGCTGGTGATCGACGAGGAGGAGATCCCGGACATCTCGTTCCTCGCCTATCGGCGCTCGGCGACCATGCTGCACACGCCTTCGATCGATACGCCCGGCAGTTCCCAGCAGGTCTTCATGGTCAGCTCCGAGGATCTGGCCAAGGCGCTGGCCGCCGACATTCAACCCTGACCTCGGCCCCAATCAAGGAGACATCGGCATGGACTATCTCGGCGGACTTCGGGGGACCGGCCTTCTCCTTTGCGGGAACGCCTCGGTCGCACCGACGCAGTACGATTTCGACGGTTATCTCTCGAACACCGGCCAGGTCATGAGCTGCGGCGAGATCCGCCTGCCGGCATCGACGCTGGAGAAAGTGTTCGGCCGCACGGATGTGCGCCTGCGCACGACGGACGGCCGGCTGCTGAGACTTCGATTCTCCGAGAAGCGCCTGTCGCCGGAAGGCGATGCCGCGCATGTCGATGTCGAGGGCGAGCTGCCGGCGGCGAGCGACTGGCTTCGCCGGTCGGGATGGCGTGCGCCCCGGCCGTCCGGGGCTGCGCGGAGCATGGGCCGACCTTCTCGTCATAGCGTCGCGCAGGGATAGCGGGCACCCGCAGCCGGACCAGCCTCCGGCTTCGAGCACCGTCCGTCCACGCTCCTCGCGCCCCTCCGGACCGGAAGCCGCCATGAATCCGATCGCCGATCTCCGCCGCCACTGCGGTAGCAAGCTCTCCGCGTGGAGGGGCCGCGCGTGGCGGGGTTCCGTATGGGACGACGCCTCGCCGATCCGCGAGGAAATGTTCGGCGCCGAGCGGCTGGAACAGCATGCACGAAGCCTGGCGACGGCCCAACCCATCGCCCCCCGGCCGCGTGCCGTTCCGGCCCTGCATGCCCGGCTGGAAAGCAATGCCGGCGTGCTGCTCGCGGCCTATCGGGCAACCGCCACCGACGCGGAAGCCGGGCGCCCGGTGGTGCCCGCCGCCGAATGGCTGCTCGACAATTATCATCTCGTCGAGGAACAGGTCCGCGAGATTCGCGACGACCTTCCGCCCGGCTATTACCGGCAGTTGCCGAAGCTCGCCGAGGGGCCGTTCGCCGGCTATCCCCGGGTGCTTGGCCTCGCCTGGGCCTATGTCGCCCACACCGACAGCCATTTCGATCCGGAGATGCTGCGCCGTTTCATTGCGGCCTATCAGCAGGTCGAGCCGCTGACGATCGGCGAGCTATGGGCGGTGGCGATCACGCTGCGGATCGTGCTGATCGAGAATCTGCGCCGGCTGGCCGATCAGATCAGCGATGGGCGCCGGTCACGCCGGGAGGCGGACCTGCTGGCCGATCGGCTGCTCGCTTCGGGAGAGGCCCGCGCCGCGCTCGATGCGGACATATTGAACCGCTCGCCCGAGCCTCTGAACGAAGTGTTCGCGGCGCAACTGGTCAAGCGGCTGCGCGACCAGGACCCCCGGAGCACGCCGGCGCTTGGCTGGATCGAGGCGCGCCTCGACGCCCAGCACGTCTCGGTCGACGACGTGGTGCAGCACGCCCAGCAACGGCTGGGTGCCTCCAATGTCACCGTGCGCAACGTCATCACCAGCATGCGGCTGATCTCGGACATCGACTGGGCCGAGCTGTTTGAAAGCGTCAGCCTGGTCGATGCCCGTCTGCGGGCGGGCAGTGCCTTCGCGGCGATGGATTTCCCCACCCGCAACCTCTATCGCAGCGCGATCGAGCAGCTCGCGCGCGGGGCCCTGGCGTCGGAACTCGATATTGCCGGCCTCGCGCTGGAGGCGGCCGCGGCGGCGCCGGCCGCCGCACCGCAGGGGGCGCCGCAGGAGGCGCTGCCCGCACCGGGCAGCGATCCCGGCTATTATCTCATTGGCGCGGGGCGCAGCGCGTTCGAGCGGACCATCCAGTTCCGCCCGCCGGCCCGGCTCCGGCTCGGCCGTCTCAGCATCCGGCTCGGCATTGGCGGGTATATCGGCGCGATTCTCGCCGTCACCCTGGGCTTGATCGCGCTGGCGCTCTGGGCGCTCGTTGGTGCCGGCCTTTCCGGCGGTTGGCTTGGTCTGTTCGCCCTTGCCTTCTTCTTTCCGGTGAGCGCGGCGGCGACCGCACTGGTCAATCGCGGCGTCGCCTGGATGTTCGGGGCCACCAGCCTGCCGGGGCTCGAACTGGCGGACGGCGTTCCCGCCTCGCTGCGCACGCTCATCGCGGTGCCGACCCTGCTGACCAGCGAGGCCGATCTGCTCGCACAGATCGAGGGGCTGGAGATCCACTTTCTCTCCGGTGCCAGCGGGGACTTCACCTTTGCGCTCCTGTCCGATGGCATTGATGCCGAGAGCGAGGTCATGCCGGGCGACGCCCGGCTGCTGGAACTCGCCATCGAGGGGGTGGACCTGCTGAATCGGCGCCACGGACCCGGCCCGGGAGGCGACCGCTTCCTGCTTCTGCACCGCCATCGCCGGTTCAACCCGGGCGAAGGCACATGGATGGGATGGGAGCGCAAGCGCGGCAAGCTGCACGAACTCAACCGCCTGCTGCGCGGTGCAGACGACACTTCCTTCATGACACTGGCCGGACGGGCGCCCTGGGTGCCGGCGAATGTCCGCTATGTGATCACGCTCGATGTCGACACGCGGCTCCCGCGCGACGCCGCTTTGCGGCTGGTCGGCAAGATGGCGCATCCGCTGAACCGGCCCAGATTCGACGCGGCCGCGCAGCGCGTGGTCGGTGGCTATGGCATTCTCCAGCCGCGCGTCACCCCCTCGCTGCCGATCGGCCGCGAGGGCTCGTTCTACCAGCGGATCATCTCCGGCGGCGGCGGCATGGACCCCTATGCGGCGGCGGTGTCCGACGTCTATCAGGACCTGTTCGGCGAAGGCTCCTACACTGGCAAGGGCATCTACGACATCGACGCCTTCGAGGCGGCGCTGGCCGGGCGCATCCCCGACAATACCCTGCTCAGTCACGATCTTCTCGAGGGCGTGTTCGCCCGCGCCGGCCTTGCCTCGGATGTCGAGGTGGTGGAGGAATTCCCCTCGCGCTACGACGTCGTCGCCAAGCGCGAACATCGCTGGATGCGTGGCGACTGGCAGCTGCTGCCATGGATGTTCGGCGCGGGTGCGGGACGGCGTGGGCTCACGCCGGTCGGGCGCGGCAAGATGCTGGACAATCTGCGCCGCTCCACGCTGGCTCCGCTGACCCTGCTCGTCCTGTGCGTGTGCTGGCTGTTCCCACTGCCGGCGGCGCTGGTCGGTACGGGGCTGGTCATCGCCACACTCGCGGTTCCAAACCTGCTGCCGATCCTATCCGGGCTGCTTCCGCGTCGTCCCGACATCCGCCTGCGCAGCCACCTCTCGCAGTTGTTAGCCGACATACGGCTCGCCACCGCCCAGACATGGCTTTCGCTGATCTTCCTTCCCGACCAGGCGTGGCGCGCGGGGGATGCCGCCATCCGCACGCTGCTGCGGCTTTGCGTGACGCGCCGTCATCTTCTGGCATGGACGTCGGCGGCGACCTCCTCGACCGCGCCGCGACTGGGCGGCCTCGGCTTCTACCGGCAGATGGCGGGCAGTACCGCGCTCGCCCTCGCCCTTGCCGCCGGGGCGCTGGCGTTGGCGCCGCTGTCCTGGTCGCTCGTCCTGCCCTTCGCCCTGCTCTGGCTCGCCGCGCCCGCCATCGCGCAGGCGGTGAGCCGTTCGCCGAAGGTGCCGCCGCGCCTGAAGCTGGGCGAGGCGCCTGCGCGGGAGTTGCGCCTGATCGCGCGGCGCACCTGGCGTTTCTTCGAGACCTTCGTCACGCCGGCCGACAACATGCTGCCGCCGGACAATTTCCAGGAAGTGCCGAAGCCCGTCATCGCGCACCGGACCTCGCCGACCAATATCGGCCTCTATCTGCTCTCGGCGGTGGCCGCTCGTGACTTCGGCTGGGCCGGCACGCTTGAGACCATCGAGCGGCTGGAGGCGACGTTCGCGACACTGAAGAAGCTGCCCCGCTTCCGTGGGCATTTCTTCAACTGGTACGGCACGCAGGACCTCGCGCCGCTGCCGCCCGACTATGTGTCGTCGGTGGATAGCGGCAATCTCGCCGGTCATCTCATCGCGCTGGCCAATGCCTGCGAGGAGTGGGCGGACGCTCCCGTCGGCGCCAACGCTCGCCAGGGCTTGGCCGACACCCTTGCTTTGGCACGTGGTGCCCTTGCGGAACTACCCACCATGGGCAGTTCGCACGCTGTTCATCTGACCGACGCGCTGGACGCGATCGGCGCCGAGATGAACAGCGTGCAGACGCTGGAGATGACGGCGCCGGTGCTGAAGCGGCTCACCGACAAGGCCGGCAGGATCGCGCAGGAGGTCATCCCCGGGACCGGCGGCAACAGCTCGACCGACTTCATGTTCTGGATCGAGGCGCTCGGCCGGGCGGTGGGCGGACATCAGCGCGACCACCTCCAGTTCGTGGCTGCACCTGAGGTTCTGAGGAATCGGCTGATCGCGCTCGCCGACACGGCGCGCTCCATGGCGATGGAGATGGACTTCGCCTTCCTGCTCGATCCCGAGCGAAAGCTGCTGTCGATCGGCTATTCCCTCACCGAGAACGGGCTCGATCCCAGCTGCTACGATCTGCTGGCCTCCGAGGCCCGCCTCGCCAGCCTGTTCGCCATCGCCAAGGGCGACGCGCCGACCCGCCACTGGTTCCGCCTCGGCCGTCTCTCGACGCCGCTCGGCACGGGTTCGGCGCTGATCTCCTGGTCGGGCTCGATGTTCGAATATCTCATGCCCTCGCTGGTGATGCGGGCCCCGGCCGGCAGCGTGCTCGAGCAGACCAACGGCCTCGTGGTCGAGCGCCAGCGCTCCTATGCGGCGGCGTTGGGCATTCCGTGGGGCATGTCGGAATCCGCCTACAATGCGCGCGATATCGAGTTCACCTATCAGTACGGAAATTTCGGCGTTCCCGGCCTCGGCCTCAAGCGTGGCCTGTCGGAAAACAGTGTGATCGCCCCCTATGCGACCGGTCTTGCCACAATGGTGGATGCGGATAGTGCGCGGCAGAACTTCGCCCGCCTCGCCGCGCTCGGCGCAAAAGGCCGCTACGGCTTCTATGAGGCCCTGGATTTCACGCGCTCGCGGGTGCCGGAAAACCAGGTGGCCGCTATCGTCCGCAGCTTCATGGCGCATCATCAGGGCATGACCATCGTCGCCATCGCCAACACGCTGCTGGACGGCGAGATGCGCGCGCGATTCCATCGCGAGCCGATGATCCGGGCCACCGAGCTGCTGCTGCAGGAGCGCTCGCCACGCGATGTCGTGGTTGCGCGGCCTCGGGCCGAGGAAGTGCGCGCCGCCGCCCTCGACGCGCGCGGCGACGCGGTTACGGTGCGCCGCCTCAGCGCCCCGACCGCCGGTGCGCCGGTCACGCATCTGCTCTCCAATGGCGGCTATGCGGTGATGATGACGGCCAAAGGCGGCGGCTACAGCCGCTGGCGCGACATCGCGGTCACTCGCTGGCGCGAGGATGCCACACGCGACGACTGGGGCTCCTTCATCTTTCTTCGCGACCTGAAGAGCGGCGCCACCTGGTCGGCCACCACCCAGCCGGTGGCGGGCGAGGCGGGTGAGGGCGAGGTTGTGTTCGGCGAGGACCATGCCGAGTTCATTCGTCGTGATCCGGGTTTCACCACCGCGATGGATGTCATCGTTTCGGGCGAGCACAATGGCGAGGTGCGGCGCGTGTGCCTGACGAACAGCGGGCGGCGGTCGCGCGAGATCGAACTTACCTCCTATGCCGAGCTGGTCCTCGCCACGCCGGCCGTCGACGCGGCGCATCCGGCCTTCGCCAAGATGTTCGTGGTGACCGAGCATCTGCCCGAATTCGGCGCCCTCATCGCCACGCGGCGGCTTCGCGCGCCCGGCGAGCCGCAGATATGGGCGGCGCATTTTGCCGTCGTGGAGGGCGAACTGGCCGCCGATCCCCAGTATGAGACCGCCCGCGCGGCCTTCATCGGCCGTGGGCGCAGCATCGGCATGGCCGGGGCGATGGCGGAAGGTCGGCCATTGTCGAACACTGTGGGCACGGTGCTGGACCCGATCTTCTCGCTGCGCCAGAGCGTGCGCATCGCGCCGGGGAAGATCGCCCGCGTCGCCTTCTGGACCATGGTCGCCTCGACGCGGGAGGAACTGCTCGACCTCATCGACACCCATCACGACCGAAATGCCTTCGATCGCGCCCGGACGCTGGCGTGGACGCAGGCGCAGGTCCAACTCCGGCACATCGCCGTGGGTCTGGAGGAAGCTGCCGATTTCCAGCGCCTCGCCGCCCCGCTTCTCTATGCCGACCGCCGGTTCCGCTCGTCCTCCGACGTCATTCTCCGTGGGGCGGGCCCGCAATCGGGCCTCTGGCAGCATGCTATTTCCGGCGACCTGCCGATCGTGTTGCTGCGCATCGACGACATCGAGGACATCGCCCAGGTACGCCAGCTGCTGCGCGCGCGCGAATATTGGCGGATGAAACGCCTCGCCGTGGACCTCGTCATCATCAATGAGCGCGCCTCCTCCTATGTGCAGGACCTGCAGATCGCCATCGAGACGGCGGTGCGCACCAGCGCGTCCCGCCCCCTGCTCGGCGAGGAGCCGGCCATGGGCTCGGTGCATGTGCTGCGGGCCGACCTGATGAGCGTGGAGTCCCGCGCGCTGCTGCACTCGGTTGCCCGTGTTGTGCTGCTGGCGCGGCGCGGGGGGCTCGCCGAGCAGCTGGCGCGCGTGAACCGGCTCCCTGAACCGTCGGCGCCGCGCGCCCCGGCCCGCCCGCAACCGACGATGCAGCCCCACATGCCGGCCCCGGCGCCGCCGGCGCTCGAATTCTTCAATGGCTTGGGTGGCTTCGACAAGGACGGGCGGGAATATGTGACGGTCCTCGGGCGGGAGCGCACGACGCCGGCGCCGTGGATCAATGTCGTCGCCAATGCCGGCTTCGGCTTCCAGATCTCGGCGGAGGGCAGCGGTTACAGCTGGGCGCAGAACAGCCGCGAGAACCAGCTTACCCAATGGTCGAACGACGCGGTGGTCGATCCCACCGGCGAGGCGATCTATGTCCGCGACGAGGTGAGCGGCGAACTGTGGAGCCCGACCGCGCAGCCGATCCGCGACGGCGGCACCTATGTCGCCCGGCACGGCTTCGGCTACAGCCGCTTCACCCATGAGGCGAACGGCATCGGCCTCGACCTGCTGCATTTCGTGCCGCTTGACGATCCCATCAAGATCTCCCGCCTCACCTTGACCAATCTGTCCGGGCGGCCCCGCCGGCTTTCCGTCACCACCTATGCGGAATGGGTGCTCGGCACGGCGCGCGGGGCATCGGCGCCGTTCATTGCCACCGAGAGGGACGGGGAAACCGGCGCGCTGCTCGCCCGCAATCCGTGGAGTTCGTCCTTCGCTTCCCGGGTGACCTTTGCCGATCTCGGCGGGCGGCAGAGCGCCTGGACGGCGGACCGCACCGAGTTTCTCGGCCGCAATGGCGGGCTCGACGCGCCGCGCGCCCTCACCGGCGGGGCGCCGCTCTCCGGCGCCGCCGGCGCGGGGCTGGACCCCTGCGCCGCGCTGCAGACAGTGGTCGAACTCGGCATCGGCGAGAGTGTCGATGTGGTCGCATTCCTCGGGCAATGCGCGTCGTTGGCGGAAACCCGCGCGCTGATCGCCCGCTATCGCCAGACCGATCTCGATGCGGTTCTGGCGACGGTGACGGCCCATTGGGATGCCGTGCTCGGCACCGTGCAGGTCAAGACGCCGGACCGGGCGATGGACATCATGCTGAACGGCTGGCTGCTCTACCAGACGCTCGCCTGCCGCATCACCGCGCGCTCCGCCTTCTACCAGGCGAGCGGCGCCTATGGCTTCCGCGACCAGTTGCAGGATGGCATGGCGCTGACGCTGGCGCTGCCGGACGAGACGCGCGGCCACATCCTGCGCGCGGCCGGGCGGCAGTTCGTCGAGGGCGACGTCCAGCATTGGTGGCTGCCGCAGTCGGGGCAGGGCGTGCGAACCCGGATCTCCGACGATGTCGTCTGGCTCGCCTATGCCACGGCGACCTATATCGGAACGACAGGCGACGCCGCGATCCTCGATGAGAGCGTGCCCTATCTCGACGGGCCACCCCTGGCGCCCGGCGAGCATGATCACTTCTTCCAGCCGATGCCGGCGGACGAGACGGGCCCGCTGTTCGAGCACTGCGCCCGCGGCCTCGACCTCGCGCTGGCGCGCACCGGCCCGCTCGGCCTGCCGCTCATGGGCACAGGCGACTGGAACGACGGCATGAACCGTGTCGGCGAGGGCGGGCAGGGCGAGAGCGTCTGGCTCGGCTGGCTGCTGATCCGCACCATCGAGATGTTCGCGCCGCTGGCGGAATCGCGCGATCCTGAAAGCGCGCGTCGCTGGCGCGCCCATGCCGCCTCGGTGCGGCGTGCCATCGAACGCTCGGCCTGGGGCGGCGACTGGTATCGCCGCGCGACCTTCGACGACGGCACATGGCTTGGCTCTAAGGACAGCGGGGAGTGCTGCATCGACTCGATCGCCCAGTCCTGGGCGGTGCTGTCGGGCGCCGCCGACAGCCTGCGCGCGGCGACCGCCATGGCCTCACTCGAGCGCCACCTCATCTGCACCGACCGGATGATCGCGCCGCTGTTTGCCCCACCCTTCGAGAAGACGCCGCACGATCCCGGCTACATCAAGGGCTATCCGCCCGGCCTGCGCGAGAATGGCGGGCAATACAGCCACGCGGCCATGTGGGCCGTGCTCGCCTTCGCCCGGCTGGGCGAGGGCGACAAGGCGCACGCACTGTTCGCCCTGCTCAACCCGATCAACCATGCCCGCACGCCGGAAGAGACCGAACGCTACAAGACCGAGCCCTATGTCGTCGCCGCCGACGTCTATTCCGTGGCGCCCCATGCCGGGCGCGGCGGCTGGTCCTGGTACACCGGCTCGGCCGGCTGGATGCACCGGGCGGGCGTCGAGGGCCTTCTCGGCATTCGCCGGCAGGGGGACGTGCTCATCGTCGAGCCGACACTCCCCGCAAGCTGGCCGGGCTTCGAGGCGACGGTGACGCTCGGGGAGACGATCTGCCGTGTCGAGGTCCGCGCCATTGGCGAGGCGGAGGAGGGGGCGTCGCGCTGGGGGCTCGACGCGGCC